>NZ_CP097479.1 GCF_024029915.1 Fructilactobacillus ixorae | reverse complement strand
ATTTTGTCCTCCTCTCTCACAACTTGAAAAATTGTGGTTTGCTTAACTCTTCTTGTTGACGACCAAAGACTGCATACCTCAATGCATCTAAACAATTATGAACAATAAAACCACCATTAACCGCAAAGTTATGGTGGTTTTCAACTTCCATATTATAAGTATCTTCTGTTCCTAAATATTTAACTTTTTTTACTTTGACGCCACAATAATGCCGAGTGGCTTCTACAACAACATTTGACTTTTGAGTACTTATTAACTCTGAATTTTTTTCCACAATATAAACACTCTCTTTCTACGTCATCTAATCCATACTTTCTTCTATAAGCAGATTTACATTTGTTAGAACAATAAGCGCTTCCGTAATGACCAGTGAAGGACTTTCCACACATCTTGCATTTAAAAGTAAATGTTTTGTAAAGATCTTTTTGCATTTTCTCCCAATGTTTTCTATGCCACTGACTTCCTTCTTTACTTCTATGCCACTTTGGTGCTACTGCAATTCCAGCATTATGCCAATTGTCAATTAACTCATAATGATTTTGCATTCTATCATGTGCGTGAAGATGTTCATGGTCATGCTCCGAAAGAAGAATTAAATTACTAATATCATTATTATCTTTATTGTGGTCTTTATGATGAACATGGAATCCATTTGGAATATTGTTACCAGTTTCTAATTCATAAACATATCTATGAAGTCTAGGACGTTTACCGTCAATTAATCTTGAACTTAAATAATATCCTGTTTTTAGATCTCGATTAAAACAAATCCCGTTATATTCAACACGATTCTTGTTCAATCTAATTAGTGTATACTTATTCATGTAATCAATCCTTTCATTGATTGCCACGGTCTAGGGAGTGCCAGCTCCGCTAGGCTTTTTTGTTATAACTACATACTAATTATACCATTAAATAGACTTAAAACGTTGATATGACAGCATCCTTTGGAGTTAGTTCTCCTAACGCTTTGTATCCATTTTCAGTCAAAATCAAATGGTCATAAGTAGCTTTAATCTTCTTACCATTTTCTAATTCCAATTCATATACAGGAACATTACTTCTTGTCTTTCTGACGTTGCTAAATTTATCAATACTTGTTTTCCAATTATTAGTATCAAATGAATGTACATATCCATTCTTACCTACCAACTCATCAATTCTAAAATCGCCGTTAGTTGTTTCAACCATCGTATCTCCTGTTAAACAATGGTCATGGTCTTTGATGGTTTCATCCTGTCCGTCTTTCCAAACATACTGATAGATTTCATCTAGGAAGTTATCCTGCAACTCATCGCCTGCGGATTCTTTAGCAGACAGCACGTTCTCATCTTTGCTAACTAGTAGCTTGCGAGTTTTAAACGCTTTAGCCACTGATTCAATACCATCAATCCGTGACTTATCAGCGTACACTGCATTAATTCCCTCACGGATGAATCGCTGGACATGTTCATCACGAGCCGAGTCGCAATAGAACGTCATGTGATCATTGTAGCGACGTTGAACATCCTTAGCTACATCTACCCAGTAATCAATCTCTTGAAGCCGTCTGGTGTGTTCTTCGATGAAATACGTGGTGTCTGTTGTGCTATCGTAGCAAAGTACCACAATCGAACCAAAGTGGTTATATCCCCAGTCGACGCCAGCAAAATAAGTTAGGTTACTTGGAATGACGGATGCTGGAATCATGTTCTTATCTTTATCAAAGTCCGAATAAACCACACCATCACCAGCGACCCAGAGTCCTAAAATAGCCCGGTCATAAAACATGCCAGATGGTGTGGTTTCTTTGATAGTTTTAATGTACTTTTCGCTTAGGTTTTGAGCGTTGTCCATTAACGTAAAGTGGTTGACGACAATCTCATCACTTTGTGCGGCCTTGTCAATGTAATTACGTTTCAGCCAATGGTTTGGGCCACCCGGGTTGGTATCACAGATAACTCGGGCGCCCTCTTCCGAACAACGGTTCCGGATTTCGGTAAACACTGATTCATCTGCAAGCGTTGCTTCGTTTATGTAGGCACCAAAACTATCCATACCACGAATAGCGTCAACACCTCTTTTATTTCCCGTGTAGGCTTGCACTACCTTAACGGCCGGCAAGTTAGGGAACTTAATTTTGAATCCATTGTGCTGGTCAAATTTAAACTTAACGCCGAAAGTGTTAGCAATGGAAGTTAGCACGTTATGGTCAATTGTTGTGGAACTGTGACCGGCTAGAATATACTGCGGAATCTCAATATATTTCTTTTTTGCAATCGCAGCGGCACGTCTAATCTCAAACATGAATACAAAGTTATTAACGAAAGTCTTTCCTGAACGGATAGCACCTTCATTAATCATCAGCGTCCAATCATGATTACTAACCTCTTGCTCAATTACCTGCATTTGCTTGGGAGTAAATAACTTATTTAGTTTAACTTGAACTGCCATCGTCGTTAGCCCCTTTCACAATTGTCCCAAGCAATTTGGCAACCATATCCATTTGACCACCATCTTTATCCTTTTGACTAAGTAAGTATTTATACAAACGTTCCTTAGCTTTGTCTGCTGACTTAAGCTTAATCTTAGCTCCGTCCTTACCTTTGCTTACTTCTTCAATAACAGATGTATCGACGTCCTCCTGGTCTTTAAACTGTGCCCAGGATTGGTGGGCTATAACCGGATTATCATTTGTATCTAAGTAAGGCATATCCTTTTCATTAGTAACGAGTTCCTCGTAATGACCAAACTTCATGTAGTCACCAATGTCAGCAAAGGCTTGCTTTGCATCGTCTTTGACTAAATCAATGAGTTCAATCATCGCTTCTTCCGCTACTTGTGACTTTAACTCCTTAATTTGAGCCTTAATCTTAGTTTTTCTGAGTAGTGATGAGCCGTTAACCATCGCCGTTGATTTTTTACACTCATAAGCCTTTAAATAAGCAGTTGTCGTATTGAAGCTTTGTAAATAATAAATGCAGAAAAGTTTCTGCTTATCATTCAGCTCGTCGTTTTCGATTAATTGTTGCGTTGCAACGTGTTGCACTTTTGTTGCGTTATTCTGTTGCGTTATGCTTCTTTTGTTGCACCTCGTTGCACTACTTACTTTATCTTGTTTAAAACGCTTTTTAGTTTTTACAGTTTTTGGGTCATCAAAATCATCATCCCATTTGTAACGAGATTTCCATGACCTGACTGTTGCAGTGCTGACACCAAACTTCTCTGCAATCTGTTTATACGATCTACCAGCAAGGTATTCTAATCTTGCATCATCTCTCTTACTCATCTACATTCACCTACACCTCCTGTTTAGTTAAATTTATGTATAAAAAACAGCCCCGTTAGGTAGCTGTATCTCATAGTTAGATCTATTCACTTTGCAGTAAGGCAGTAAACCCAGGTCACCCAAACCACTCTGCACATCGGCAAAGATTGATTCTTTAACCGTGGCCCCGACCTTACGAAGCCAAAGAATTTTACGAGGACAGCTCCAGGTATGACACGCTTTTAGAATAACCTTTTGTACCACGCCGTGTGACTTTCCAGATGATGCCCCGCCATAGTAAACCTCGGTGAAGTTACTATAATCATTAAGCGAATCCAAGAACTGCTGATTAAACACCCGCTCCGGATGAGGAAACTCCAAGTTAATCGCCATCAGAATCATCACCGATCACAATGTTAATGTTGGAGCTGGTAATATCAACCGCGTCTTTAAACAGCGAGTAACGCTTACCAAGCAACTCGGCCGCCTTGTTCGCATCGCTAACACGAGTAGGCATTGGGACCACCGAAGGCTCTTCCTTTTCAATCGTAACTTTCTTAAGTTGCTTCTTGCCATCGTGCTTAACAGGGTTCCACTTCTCTTCCCGGGTCTTTAGAGTGACAACCTGATTCTCATTTTCTTCCCGGCGCATAACTCGAGTTAAATATTCCATAACTTCCTGTTGCGAAGCCACCTTTTCGCTCTGCAATTTTTCCATTCGCTTAGTTATATAATCTTTCACGTTAGGTTTTGTTAGCAGTTTACTAGCATTTACACGAATGGAATCACCCGCGGCCTTATATCCAGCCTTACGATAAGCATCGGCCGCATTCCCGCTAATAATATACTCATCAGCAAATTTACGCTGTTTAATCGTTAAATCAATAATAACCACCTCCTTTTAGGAAAGTAAAATATAATTAAATAATATTAATAGAACTTTTTCTGGCGCAACTATTTACCATTATTTAATATAAAATTGGATAAATGCTTAATGGATTTAATTAACGATTCCCTTGAATTCCATAATTCATCAATATAATCCGAATCATATTCAACAGTAAAATTATTTCCATTTTTAAAAATACTTTTTATCTTGGTTTCGTCAGATAATTTTGAAAATTCATTCAATTTATCGTCTAATGATTCTAAAAGACTATCAATTTCGCAAGAATTTTCTATTCCATACGAAGTGTTTAAAAATTCAAATCTATTTTTAACTTCATATTCTAAATTTTTTACCAATTTATAAAATGGATCATAAATAAATTTATTATTATCTTCAACAATTGTTTCTAACCTATTAGGAACTTTAAGCATAACTTTATTAACTTTAGAAGCTAACGAAAAATAATCATCAAACTTTTTAAAATTGATTTGATTTTTAATATCTTCTCTAGATTGTTTATTAATCTGCCACCAAATACCTAAAATCCCCAAAACAGCTCCCAAAATAGACGCTAAAGACTGTACTACATCGCCTAAAGTTATTTCCCAACTCATATAATTACCTCCCAATATTTTTGAAGTAATTATACGCATAAAATAATATACAAAAAAGACACCTCACAAGAGATGTCTTTTCTAATTTTTTCAACAATAACATTATTACACTATACAATTTCGCTATGTGACCGCTTTTACTCCGCTAAGTGTCCGCTTTTTCATAACCCAAACCACCAATAATCATACTTATCAAAGAAAATCTTAACTCCATCAATTCTCAGATTATCAAAATAGTCTTGATAGTGCTTACCATTTTTTTGATTATTACCATTTAGCCACCAACCAGAATTAAATAATGCTGAAAATTCAACGGTTGTTTTAGGTTCTCCACCTTGCTCAGAATTAAAGTTGTTTTGATATAATCTTCTCTTATTAACAAAGCCAAAAATTTTTTCATCAACCGAGCCAGGACCATTCTGCCATTTCTTTTCGACTATAAAAACTGTATTATTTTCAAAATTAAAAAACACTTCGTCTGGCTTCCAACGCTTATGGTTAACATTTTCTAATCCATAATGCTCCCATAAAATATTGTAAAACTGATATTGCTTAGTAATAATCCCTATTAACTTATGGTTGTCTTTTCTATATACATCAAAAACTGGAGAGTTCGACTTCATTTTAGGTTTTTCAGTTTCAGGATAAATATGTTTCTTCAGCTCATATTTATATGATAAATCACAATTAATGGCTGCTGCTAAATCTGTATCATTTTCAAACTTTAGACCTGACTTATTTGTATTTGCTCCTCCAATACCATTCTTTTTCAAATAAACACCCCCTCAATCCAATATTATACTAGATTTATTAGAGGGTATTATTATTAATAGTTGGTAATAATTACTTCCCCAACTTTTCCTCTTTTAGAGCTATTAGAGTTTAAAACTCTAGTTGCCTTAACTTCATGAAATTTAAACTTTGAATCTTTATATAAGTCATGAACTAACGGAACGTCGGAATTAGATAGCATTATCTTAACGCCCTTATTATTTAAATTAATAATCGTATCTCTTAATTCTTCTTGTTGAACAAGCCCAAAACCATCCTTGGTGTATTGAGTAAATGCTGATGTAATATTAACTGGGACGTAAGGTGGGTCAAAGTATACAAAATCATTTTCCCCCGCATTTTTTACTATTTTTTTATAATCAGCAGATATCAATTCAATATTATTAGAAATTAGATATTCCGAAATAGAATCCAATGAATTTGAAATCAGATTCAATTTCTTATGAGCGCCATATGGTACATTGTTTTGCCCGTTAGAATTAACACGCCATAAACCATTATATCCAGCCTTATTTATATATATAAACCTTGCAGCTCTTTCAACATTATTCATTTTGACAATTCTGCCATCGCGGTCCACGCTTCTAATATCTAAATAGAATTCTTTGCTGTCATTATTCTCATAGACTTTCAAAATTTTTTTCAATTCGCTTAAGTTATCTCTAATAACTTGCCAGGTATTAATAAGTTCCTCATTTAAATCACTAATAACAGCATTGTTAGGGGACAATCTCAAAAATAATGCTCCACCACCTAAAAAAGGTTCAAAATAATTTTTATATCCATTTTTAGGTAAAAAATTAACAAGTTTTGGTAATAATTGTCTTTTACCTCCAACCCATTTTATAAAAGGCGCTTTAACTCTCATAGAAAGAGCATCTTTTAAGTCTGCTTTAGACATGTTCAAAGAATTAGAAATAATATCTATATAAGATTCGTCCCACTTTTCAAATGGTCGCTTTCCAATAGATAAGAGAGTTGTATATTTTATTTTTGTTAAATTGGATAACTCTTTCATAGTCAATCCATTAAATCTAACTAACGTTTTTAATTCAGTCATTTTTACTCCCTTTGTACTTTATGTCTTAATTATATCAAATAATACATTTGAATCACACTCTAAATTCAATTAAATTAACACCATAAACTTCGATAGCCGTGGCAAATTCTAACAATGCTTTGTTTTTCAACTCAGCAAACCGAGTATTGCCAAAATTCAATCGCTGGCTAACTTGCCAGTTGCTTAGACCATCAAGATAGCAAGAACGAAGAATGAACTTAGATATGCTAGACGTTGAGTTAATGGCTCGTATAACGTCTTTAACTTCATCTTGACGTTCTAACATGCGTAACCACTTACGTTCGTTAGAGTTACCATAAGGGGCTGATGATGGCATGTCTGAAATTGTCGGACTTTGTAAATCAATTGATGATAATCCGGACTGCATTCTTATTTTAGGGAATGTAACTGTTAGGAATTTCTTGGTTCTATAAAGTGTTCGTTTCTCATCCACATCATCGAATAACTTCATTTAACACCCTCCCGCTCGTGTTATAATACAAATGGATTGAATTAATAACGAGAGAGCTCTTTACGATGATGTAAAGAGCTTTTTTTATTGCGCTAAACATAGAACTACATCAATAATCACAAGTGTGATCACGAATGCAACTAGGCCAATGCCTATGAAGTCCCTAAATTCCATTCACTTCGCTTCCTCCCACAAATGGGACAATAATTAAATCCAGTCATAGAAGCTTGTCCTTTCTCTTCGTACTGAATTCTGTTGACAAAAACAAACATTCTTGTATCAGTATCAACAAATAAAGGCATATTAGCCTGACAATAAGAGCAGGCCACTTGCTTTTTATTCATCCATTTTCTCCAATCTCTTAATTTGATCAGCGCTTAGGTTTGATGCTTCCACGAATAATTCTCCATTTTTATCTCTTAATTTCACGTCTGCATCATTTGGAAATTTATTTACGCACATTTCCATTGAAATCAGGTTTGACGGATTTTTTAAAATTTTGATTAATTGCTTAACGATTCCAGAACTAACCACATTAGGAGAAGTTTGTTTATTGTAAATAACAACTGTCCCCTTATGAACAAATGTCACAGTATCATCTTTAGTACTATTTACTTGTTTTTCAAACCGATCTAGCCACTTTCTATACTTAGCTTGATCAAGGAATTCAAGAAATAAATCTTTTTCAATTACATTACTAGCCATTGTTTAACTCCTTCCCACACATGGGACAATAATTAATTTCTATCTCCATCACTCCTGCTGTACTTGGGCACCAGAAAAAAATAATTGGATTAGGATTAAACCCAAGTCTAAAAAAATTTTTTATATCTTCTGTGTCACGAGCTTTTGAAAAAGGCTCATGACAATACTTACATTCAACCGATTCTTTAGTCATTGTTCTCCGCCTTCCTCCAATCAATTAAACGTTCCAGGTAATCCTTGGCTTTTTCTAGGTCTTGAACTGGGGTCCCCTTATCCTCAAAACGAACTACATACTTAATTACGTTACCGGCCATAAAACCAATGAACCAATTTCGTGGGAAAATATCAGAAAGATGATGGATTAGATCATACTTTCCATGTTTATAGCGATTTTGGGGTTGCATGTTTTGCTCTCCTTTTATTAATTTCTCGTAAATGATTGTTGTGATAAGATTTATTAATCCCATCAAATTGATAATTACAAACTGTGCAAAAATGCAATGACTTAACATTGCTATGGCAACGCGGGCAATACCTGACGTCTTTCATGAAATCACCTACTTACTTGATCTAATTTGACTTCTTTTAATGAATCAAAATTAAATTTAAGATAAGACCATTTCAAACCACGTGAACTTTTACTCCACCCATGCATATTATTTCTAATACCATTGTCTGCATTTTTAAGAATAGATACTTTAGTTCCATTAATTCCAATAACTGGTTTGCATCGTTTCCAAGCTATCTTTTGTCTAACCGTTCCATAATTGGCGTTATATTTTTGGGTACACCATTCTAAATTATCAGCATTATTGTTAAAAATATTTTCATCTTTATGGTTGACTACGTTGTAATTATTAGGATTAGGACAAAAAGCTTTGGCAACTAAACGATGAACAAATTCTCTATTGTTACCTTGATGAATCATCAAATACCTACCATTAGTAGAAACGTTGATAATTTTATATTTAATCTTAGCCATACTTTGAGCATCGTAGAATTGACCTTTAGTTCTAAGTCGACCTTTATTAGAAACTTCTACATTAGGAAATTCAGTCTGCTTCCATTTTTCATTCGGAAGATTATCAAATTTTTTATTTCTATCGAATAGATCAGCAACTAATCTATTAGCTTTATATTGTCTAACTTTCCCATTCATACATAAGGAAACAACTAAAGACCCGTACTTTCTTTGCAATGGTTTTAAGAAATGAGATTCTCCATTAAATCTTCCGCTAGCATCACATTGAAAAGATAGTACCTCACCGTTTTCGTTAATCCAATATTTCCCATCATAATCAGGAATTTCTTTGAAATTTTTTAAAATCTCCATGTTTGGCATATTCGTCAACTCTTTCGTTACTTTCTAACCCAAGTTTCTTAATATCATCCGCTGTAAGTTTAATTGGCAAAATCTGGTTCTGCTGGAAAAAACTAATGGAACCCATCTCATGAAATCGTTGGTGGCACGTTCTACAAAGTGGTAAAACACGTCTACCAATATGATTAATTTTGCGACGATCAAAGCCACGTCCAACTGTATCGACATGATGAATATCTGCGTGCGGTTTACCGCAAACTACACAAATACGTTTCAAAACACAGTCATGCACCAACCCATAATCATTTTGGATAATATCAATCACTTTGGTCTTAAATGGAATATCGTTTTTAATACAGAAATCAATGATGAATGTTAGGAACTCGTTAGCTAACGACTCTGAACAGTCGGCCATGCTAAACCACTCTGGCCTATCCATCGTTTGGATGAACTGATACTTCATGATTTCCTCAACTTCTCGTGGGAAATAGCCAAGATAGTCAGACATATCTCCAAACATGGCAAATATTTTCTTGCGTTGATCTGGCGTGATACGACGACCATCAGCTACAATCAATTCCACAGTTGGCTGTTTTCCATCTGAGAAGCGTTTTAACTGATTAACGTCTATTTCCCCATCTAAGTCTAAAACAACGCGAGAGCCGTTAATTTGAGCTAATTTTGCATACATAATTAATCATCCTTGTTATTAGTTCTAAACAAGAAATAGAAAAATAAAACAATAATCACTAGTGGAATCCAAACCCATGCATAACTAATCAATAGGCTTACTAAGACCAAAAATACAATCAATGATAGGCAACCGCTACAACCGTTACGAAAAGATTCAAACAGTGCAATTCCTAACAAAATCATTAAAATTCCTGCAATCATTTAACTTCTCCTTAACGTTTCCTGTACCTAATTAATCGATAAAATACATAAGTAATTGATGCAATTAGTAAAATTGGAAACCAAATATATGAGTATCCAACTAAAAAACTGAACGATATTAATAAAATTACTAGTAGAAAACACATAATTGAACCATCGTCATAAAATTCTAGGACTGACAGAACAAAAAGTAACAATATGATCCCTAGTACCATTACAAAATTACTTTTGTTCATAGATTTTTGCCTACCTTGAGTTTTACAATGAATTTTCTTGGTACAAATGCTGGACTAGTAACAATTGGATTAATTGACGCTTTGATAACCTCATATCCATCACCAATAAAATTATGAATTGCATCAGCTAGATAATCTGATGCTTCTTTAGGGCTTGCAAAACTAGTTTTATAGCTAATCACCTTTTTCAGCATAGTTGGATAATTTTCTACTTCTGTTTGTTCAAGATTATTTCTAATTACCATTTTCAAAATTCCTCTTCTTCGAACATATTGGTTTTGTAATTAAATCTAGCAACTGTTACTGGCATCCCTAGCTTGTATTCAAGTAAATTCATACGAAAACTAGCGTCTGCGGTTATTTTTCGTCCCTTTACATCAATTACCTTAACTAGATTTCTATTGCTGTCATACAAGCAAAAATCAGGTTTATAGATACGTCGTCGTTTTGTTCTTTTACCTAACTTGAATCGTGGAACTAATTCAAATGGTTCCTGCCTTTTCCAATGTTCATGCTTACCATCAATATGTCTGATAAAGTACTCCATTTCTGCTTTGCTATCGAACACCATATCTTTATAAATTGATTTCTTAGCATGATACTTATTCCAAGTTGCTCTCAACGTATTATCTCGTGTTTTAAAGTTAATAATTGGTTTTCTAGATTGTCTAATCATCGTTAATTTCCACTGCAAACTTTTTGAATATGAATAATCCCGGATCATGATTAATTTCTTTCATAGTTATTAAGGCTTCTTCCAAATTTGTAGTACATTTATATTGTCCAGTCCAAGTACGAGTTAAATACCAAGGGGTTCCGCCTTTATCTGTATACGGAAACTGAATTGCATACTTTTTACCGTCAAATTCAAATCCAACTGTATACATTCTTGCTAAAAGATAAGCTAAATAATCAGATCCACTATTCTCAATTTCGGGAGTTTTCTCATAAACATAAAGATCTGGATCTAAGATATCTTTTGTTGAGAAAGAACCCTCTCTATGAACCCACTGAAAAGCCTTACCTAATTCATCGCTTACTATTGGTACATCTACTTCTTTTTTATTCATTATCTACACCTACAAACTGAAAATCTGAGCAATCATCTACTACGTACTGATCCAGTGTATAGGCTAGCTGAATTGCCTTTATATGCTTGTCAATGTATCGTTTTTGAGAACTATCTTTGGCATTCGCGTATAAGTTTTTGATAAAGCAACTAACGTGCGGTTCGCCAGCTTTTTTATGCATTTTCAACTGGGGTTCAACCCAGGTTGGAATGATGGGCAATTCAACAAAACTAATCTGCTTATCACTGGTGTATTCCCCTGTGGTTTCATTCCAATATAGATTAGCAGTATTCAATAAGTCATCAGCTGCATCAATTCTTGAAAGTGCTTTAGATAGCAATATGCGTTGCTTGTTGTTTTCTCGCTTAGCGATTCTATCGTTTTCATGTGCTTTTTTAAGCGATAACCGAAGAGATCTAATTTCATCTTGCTGTTCTTGAATTTTCTTATTATTTTCAATCATTGCTATCTAGCTCCCTCTTGATGTATAAAGCGGTTCCTTTAGTAACACCAACCCACTCTTTATCTCCACTCATAAATCTTTCAATTTTCTCTACCCAAATTGATTCATTATTATGATCAGTGTCGGTTGTTGTTTTAATTAGTCCGGGATGCAAAACTAAAATGTTTGCTTCACCATACTTTAAAGCTAAGTTATTCATCATTTTTTGTGCTGTATTTGCGTCTTCTCGCGATTCTACATACTTCATTGCTTCACCTCATCAAACTTTCGTTGCAAATCCTTACCAAAATTCATCCCATGTTCCTTAAACGTAGTATCTAACTCAGCAAACTCTTTTTGCACTCTATTACGTTCTGTACATAGCCGACAGGTTACGATTGCTGAGTATCCAGGCCCATACTTAAATGGAATTGCTTCTAGCCCTTTGCCGTGACACACAGGGCATTCTTTATAGAATTTCAAAATAGATTATCCTTTCGTCTTTGATCGGGTGTCTTTTCAGTAAACTTAATTACATGCCCATTTAGATTTTTAAATAAGCGGGAAACGATTTTAGGGTTATAAATGCTTCCCATCTGTGAACTACTTAAGTTAGTGGTAATAATCGTACTTTTGTCTTGTCGTCGTTGCATGATGTTAAAAAGTAATCGCTGTGAAAAGTTAGTCGCTTCTTCATCCTTTTGTTTAAAAGTAGCTTCGCTACCTAAATCATCAATTACTAAAAAATCAGCATTACCACATAATCTAGTCATATTGTCTTCCGAGTACTTATTGGCTTCTCGATAGTTGAATGATGCCTTGATTCTTTGCAACATTTCAGCAATATCAACGTATAAACAGGAAACTGGTTCCTTAGCATGTTTGTTGATGTATTTAAGCATTGATAAAGATAGATGAGATTTACCACGACCGGCAACACCGCTAAGAACCGTATTGAATGGACTATCTAGCTTGCTATACTGGATGGCCAACCGTTTTGCTTTGTCTAAATTTTCAGTTGCTTCTTGGCTAACCGAGGCATCGTAATTATCAAAACTAGCGTTTAGCAAGGCTTGGTCTTCAATGATTGAATCCCTTTTTAGAACTTCAGTGGTAAAACGTTTACGCTTCGATTTCTGATAATCATTGATGATTTTAGAATCCTTTTCCTTGATACTTTTGAGCTGGCAGTACTGGCAAAATGGTTCTTTATCTCCAACTTGAATCAACTGATTACCACATCGACTACATTTATCTGGAAGTTTATGAACTTTATTAAGCAATGGAAATTCAATTGCTTTAAAAGAGCCCATCTACATCACTCCCTCTTCGTTCAACAGTTCGTTCGTTTAAATACCCTTCAAATTTAGAAGCATTAAATAAAGTTGCTGGTCTTAAATACTTCTGCATTTTAGGATCATTGCCCCACTGGCTTACTTTGTTATCAATAACAACAATGAAATCTGATAACACAAAACCATCTTTAATTCTCGCTTTGATTAATCGTAAGTTAGCGTTTGTATTTCTGTAATGCCGACTAGTTTTTTGATTTAAATAATCAATCACCTTTTGAGCCGTACGGTCGTGTTCGTCAGAACTCGACATAGTGGTTTTGTTAGTCTCTGTTGTAATCTCTGTGTAGTCTCTGGTATTGGTCTGGTCATTTTGTCCGGATGGATGTGGACAATCTGTCCGTTTGATATGGCCATTTTGTCCACATGGACTATCCACTAATTGTTCTAGTTTTTCGTAATCAATCGAATACCATTTCGTTTTGTCATAACCCTTTTTATTAAAGTTCCCAGTTATTACCAAACCTTGCTTAATTAAGCTAGTAAAAGTTCTGCGAACAGTTCTTGAACTCCACCATTTGAACTGCTTTTGCCAATCATCATAGGTATTAAAAGCCCATTTCCGCCCGTTGAATGTGTTATTAGACTTTTTTAGCCAGTAATGAAGTTGCTGTAAAACAATAGCCTCATTTAATCCGATCAATTTAGCTAGATCTGGATTTACAACTAAAGGTGATGTTGGATATAATAAATTTCCCATAATCAATTATCCATTTCATAAATATTTGTATGGTCAAAAGGATCATCATTTTTAATTGTTGAAATCAGCTTTACGTTTAATAAAGACTTTACCGATCTTTTAACCGTATTAACGCTAAGCCCAGTATTTTCTGCTAATTTTTCATAAGATATTTTTAATTGTTTATGTGTATTGAAATAAGTAAAGAAGAAAGCGAAAACTAATCTAGCAGACGCTGATAATTGGCTATTTTCCAATACATCTGTTGGAATTGCAGATATTAAAGGCAAAAACTTTTTTGGATTTGGCATTTAAATTCTTCCCTTCCTTAGAATGGTAAGTCATCATCAGATACATTTACTTGTTCTCCAGAACCAGCAAATGGATCATTATTATTTTGATATGGTTGTTGAGATTGCTGTTGTCGGGGTTCAAGTAAAGTAAATTGATTAACAACAACCTCTGTTACATAAACCTTTTGACCTTGCTTGTTTTCATAGTTCCGCGTTTGCAGTCGTCCTTCTACTCCGATCAATGAACCTTTATGCACGAAGTTAGCTAGATTTTCGGCTGATTTACGCCAAATAACACAATTAACGAAATCAGCTTCGATATCGCCGTTGTTGTTCTTGAAGTTACGATTTACTGCGAGATTAAATGAGCCAACCGCTGCTCCACTTTGTGTATAACGTAAATCAATATCTCGTGTAAGACGACCAGTTAAAACCACTGTATTAATCAACTGCATTCTCCTTTCCATCGAATGGATTGTCTTGAGTTTCACTATCTTTTAACCGTTTCTTTTCTTTCTTCAAGTAAGTTTCAGCTTGGCTATAAATTAACCTTGCCTGTGCAATCGTCATCTTCTGTGGATTGACAGAGTTAGTTGTAAGTAACATGTCTAGCATGGTGCTTTCCTCTGTATTAGTTAGCTTGGCATATTCGGCAATTACCTTTTTAATGGCATTCTTCATAACGTCAGTAGCTGGTGCATTAGGATTATCTTGTTTATTGGCATTACTTTGGCTGTTTTGCGCTGGTCTACGTCTTTGCTGTTGACGTTGTCTTTGATTGCCGTTGCTTTGCTGGTTACGACCACTTGCCAAATTGCCATCATCATCTGCATCGGCAGCGATTCCAAAAATTGCCGACAAGGTATAACGACGTAAATAAGTTAGTAGACTTCCAACGTCCTGGGGATTAGTGGATTTGGGAGGGAGTTTAAAAACTCCCATGTCTTCACTATCTTCCCCATCAAAGATGATGGTTTGAATACCAACCATGAGATGCCCATTTTCGTCGTATTCAGTAACTGGTACTTGACGATAGAACAGTCCAACTGAATCAAGCGGGACCTTTAAACTTTCGATAATTTCGTTCAAGTCAGCATATTTGCTCTTAGTAAATGGATTAACAGCGTTCTTGGTTGGCTGTTTATAAATTTTATTGAACTGAATTAATTTATTTTGGATAGTAGATACCTTGGTGTCAGTCATGATTAGTCCATCCTTTCAAGTTCGTAGTCAATTCCGTTAATTTCCATGAAGTTTTTTAGTGCATTTAGCTTTTTCTTAGTTCCTTTAACCATTAACGAGAAAGTTAGGACATTCTCAACTTCACCGGTTGTAGTATCAACAATCTTGTTTTTAACTACTTTCTTATTAACCTTTTCAGAAGCAACCTGTGCCTTCTTTTTTTCAATGTCTTGCTTCATAAACTGTTCAACTTCAATTAACGATGTCCCACGTATTAATAAGTTCAGGTAAGGAAGCGGATCAACATTAATACTTTCCGCAAACATGTTTAGTTGCTGTTCATCCTGCTCGCGCCGTTGGTTTTCTGCTTGTGCTAGTTCTAATTGGGAAACGATAGTTTCTTGCCAACGCTTCTTAGAAACAGTTTTGTTGGTTAATTTATCGTCAATACGAACCGTTGCTGGATCAACACCATAATTAGGAGCAACTTCTTGGATAAACTGCTCAATTTCACGACGCTTGTTTTCCTTAGCTTGTAAGTCATAGTGCTTTAATTGATTGTCAATTCCAGAAACTGTATCTTTCAAAGTTTCAATTAACGGCTTCATAGTTTCATCAAATACAGCAAGTGGTTTGCTGTATTCTCTCTTTACTTGTAGACGGTAGTTATCCAATGAGTTTTTTAGTTTATTGAGTTCTTGCTTTTTCTTTTTGTCTGACTTATAACTTTCATCAGTTACAACAAGATTGTTATAACGTTCAGCAGCTGCTTTAACTTTTGCTTTTAAATCGTCTAAACCGTTAATCGTGATTGTGTTTGGTTGGTAAGAAATGTTGGTATTTTCGTCAACTACAACTACTTTGTTTTCCATGGTTAATCCTCCTTGTTTTCTTTTTTATAATCAGCAATACCATTGCGTGCATGTTCAATTTCTTTGGGGGTAATTTTTAATTCATTGACAAGGTGTTCAATTACTCCTTCTCTTATTTTTGGGTCTCTACAACAAATGTGATCAAGTAAAATCGCTACTGAACCAACAACTACATCCATTTCTTTAAGGGAATGAACACGTAGTTCAGCTTTAAGTCTTGATTTAGTTTCAGAGTTTGATGGAATGTTGAGCTCTAATAAGTTTCTTTTTTTGTTAAACATTTCTAAAATCCTTTCAGTGCGATATGCTTAGTTGCTTCGTGAAGTTTCCGTTTTATTTCATCTAGTTCTCTAATGTTTTTGCTTAGCGTTCTTAAATTAGAGATTGAAGTGTTATTGATCAATTCAGTTAATTCAAAAGCTTTGTGACGAAGTCTGTTAATTTCATTTGTATCAACCATAATCACAGCGCTTCCTTTCGTTGAATGAGTTGACCGCAACTGTTAGAATTGGTATAGAAAATACTTGATGTAAGTAATTTTTCTTTTAGACTGTTCGCGGTGCGACGCGAGCGGTCTTTTTTTATGCGTTTAAATAATTTTGGCATGCGGTATCCTCCATCTCAGAAGCTATATTTGAAAAAGGTACAAATATACTTTTTTCATTGTCTAAATTGATGTAAAAGCCCCGTTTAAATCCGTATATTGCATTAATAATTGGGCCCGACTCTATGGCTGAAAGTATTTGCTTACCTACTTCTAAATAATCAGTGGAAACATTAGATCTTGTCTCACCAAATTCATCTGAGTCTTTAAATGGATAGATAACAGGCTTAATCGTCTGGATTGCTTTAATCATATTTTTCCTCCGTATATGCAATTACATTTCTGCCATCCACGTTTATGACACTTTTGTTTGCCAAAATAACAGCATAAAAGTTAGAACGAGGATTGTATTCAATGCCAGTAATAAGTGGTCCTACTGTCCCACCTTTAGCCATTTTCTTTCCGGCTTCTAAATACCAAGTTTTAGCAAAGAAAAAATCTTCTTGATTGTGCGGATCGTTTGGATAAACAATCGGCATTTTTGTTTGAATCGCGGTTAGTATCTTTCTACTCATCGTTTTGTTCCTCCATAATCTCTGTAACAATATCCAGATTGTCTTGCACTCGTTCAGCTAACTCACAATTTGGCACTTCTTCTAAAACGTCTAAAGCTAAATCAGGACGTTCTAGAATAGCCTTGGCAATTTCCTTATAGTTGTCGGAAGCAAACTTCCTGAAATCAAAATAATCCCAGTACTTTTTATTAATCATTTTCTCGTCCTTTCTATTCAAAAAAATCACTTGGATGTTTCAAAAAGTGGATAACCCCTGGCCGTGAAACGAAACCAAGAATTAAACCTGCTACGAATAAAAAAGCTCCTTCTGCTGTAACTGTTGCCATATCTTCATCTCCTTTCATTAATCGAAAATACGTTTAAGTGCCTTTCTTACTGTTGGGTAGAAATCATCCGCATAGTAGTAAATGCTCCGACCAACAATTCCGTTCTTACCTAATTTGTGATGTTCGATTGACCTCATTTCTGGAGTTTTAGCAATCTCCTGCCATCCTTGAACCGATTGGCAAGTTAACTCGCGTGCCGTCTTGGTATCGATCACCACGTATTTACGGCGAATTTCGTTAGCTATTGGTTCGATAACTTTGAAAGCAACTTGTCTAGCGGCTTCTTTATGAAGCTCAACAATGCTCGTGTCGTTCATAATCTCCACCTCCTTTAATGAATTTGGTTTGTTATAATTACCCCAAGAAAGGAGGTGATTATATTGGCTGAACCAGAACATAGGCATTTTCCAGCAAATCCTCATAAACCAGGTCCAAAAACAGTTCCTGTTAAACCGTCAAAAAAACAACATGGTTATAAAAGGACTCCGCCACGTAAGGCTCCAAAATAGTTAACAGTTAAAAATCCTTATGCTATTTAATTAGTATTTGGATTTTTTTCTTTAAAATTATCAGTAATAACTTGATATAAAGAATTAGCTAATGGGTTAACTACTTGCTCATCATTACAAATATCTGTACAGCTGCTTTCCCATAAAATTGCATGAACAACTTCATGAATTAGAGTTTGCTTGGTGTGCTGTCTATCTAGCGAACTATCAACAAGAATTAACGATTTTTCGTAAATTGTTTTGCCCCAAATACGATTACCATCTTCATCAGTTAAATCATTTAAAAAATTAATTGAATATAAAATTCCATTAATTTTTATATACTTAGGTAATTTCGTTTTTAGCCACCTCAAATCATTCAGCTACAAAGTTTCTAGATAGAAACTTGTTAACGAAGTAAACTTGGCCCTTTCCAGTTACTTTGGTCGTTTTGTTTATTGTCGTATGTCCGTCTGCATGAGATACACTAGTTTCTTTAATTTTGAATAGACCCATATTCATTGCTCGCTGCGTTGGCGTATTGTAATTCATACCAACCTGCTTAATTAGATAACCGTTATCTCTCATCCACTGGAACAGACGATTAGCTCCAATGTCTATGCCGTTTTGCTTTAGGATTTTGGCAAGCTGACCAACTAAGATATCTGTCTTGCTAGTTTCGACTGCATCCGCAAACAATGCTTTAGGTCTCATCTGTTCCAATTCTTTAGCTTGGTTAGCTGCGAGTTGCAAAGCGTCAGCCATATTATTTGGAACATCGAAGCCACCGTATTGCTTGATATGCTGTTCCATTTGGTTGAATGCTTCGATGTACTTGAGTTTGAATTCCATTGCCTTTTGGCCCGTGAAACCAACTACTAATAGCGTGAAGCCATCACGGTTCATGTAATACATAGGTTGCTGATGTCCTTGTTTGTTTAAATATGTTGATTGAACAAACATTTTTTCGACTGCACGATTTTGTGCAGTCAATTCTCGAATCTTCAACATCACGCTTCTATGTGCTTTTCCGAAAGTTTCTGCTACTTGAAGACTTGTTGTGACTGCTTGACGATCTTTCATGATTACTAAATTATTCATTCGATTACCTTCTTTCTTCTGTATAATCTCCCTTAGGAAGGAGGTGAATTTTATGAAAGCTCTTATCAACTTTAAGGATGAACATAGGCCAGTTATTGTAGAAAACTTAAAATCAATTGAAACTTATACGTTTCAAAATAAATTACTAAAATTTGAAAAAATTGATGATTTTTCACTCAATAAAGCTAATTCAGAAATTAAATTCATAGGTTCTGTAACTTTCTTAGTTCGTCCGGAAGATGTTTTTTCAATTACTATTAGTTAATAAAGTTAAATAGGTTTAGTAACGGCTGCATCCGTTGCTAGGCCTTTTTATTTTTTTGAGTAAAAATCCGCATGGACTGTGATGTGATCGCCCGATTGAATTAGATTTCTAACAACTTTCAAACGATATTCCAGCTCTTTTTTAGAAGATGCTTGGATATGAAAATCTAAATACATAAGTTTTTTCCTTTCTTTACTCGTGTGTTCAAATTCTGCGAATTGATAACCACTTGCCTCTGCTCATTTCATCGCAAAGTTGCGAGTATGATTCATATCGCTTCGCTGTTCAGTTTTCAAAAAACGATGTTTATTACTTCAGTGCTTCTTTAGTTTTTGGTTTACTTTTGCAACCATCATCTGCAAAAAAAATATCATCAATCTTAACGCCCAAACCATCAGCCATCTTTTTTGCAAAAGGTGGATATGGACTTTGTACTCCTTTTATAACCCTCGATGTATATGCAGGACTAGAGTTGATTTTTTTTGAAAATGATCTAATCGAAAATCCATTCATAGATAACATTTTTTGTAACTCTTTAGGATTTTTCGCTTTTAGACTTAACATTGATTTCACCTCCTTCGATATATTCATACTAACACTTTGGTTTATTTTTGCAACCGTTTTGTTTATTTTTTCGTCAATTTTGTAATACATTTAGTAACGTTTTGATATACTTAATTGCTAGAAAGGCTGTTATTTAATGGATAATAAAGCGTTTGGAAATGAACTGAGAAATATTAGAAAAGAAAAAAATTTCACTATAAGGCAAGTGGCTTTACAAGCAGGAATGAATCACTCGTTTATTTCTCAAGTAGAAAATGGAAAACGTAATATTCCTAAACCTAATACACTAAGAAAAATTGCAAAAGGTTTAAGAATTTCAGAAAATGAAATATTTCATCTTGCTGGTTTAGATGTTGTTCCGGACAATATGCAACCAATTGATGAAAGTAAAATGACAACAATACCTATTCTCGGAGAGATTGCGTGTGGTGACCCTATTCTAGCTGTTGAAAATATCGTTGGTTCTTTAGATGTTCCGACATCAGATTTAAAAAATGGATATAAATATTTCGCTCTACAAACTGTTGGAGATAGCATGTTGCCGACTATCCCCCGTAACAGCATCGTAACCATTAGAATGCAACCTGATGCTGAGGATGGGCAAATTGTGGCAGCATTGCTTGAGGACGATAACTCGGCTACTATTAAACGTCTTAAAAAGACTAATGGGAAAGTAATTCTAAAGCCCGATAATGAATCATACTCCCCTATTGTTCTTAGCGAAGATAGACCTGGTAGAATTTTGGGTATTGTCATCAGCGCCACGCAAAAATTTAATTAATTTTATTTAGTCGTATTTTATACGACTATTATTTTAAACAATCGTCTTAATGAATTTTTAATATATTGAGCAAAAAAATAACGACCAAACACTGATCGTCGTTAAAAGCTGAAAATATTTAAGGAGGGCATTATTATGCCAAAAGATAACAAAACAAAGAAGAAATTCTACAAAAGATGGTGGTTCTGGGTATTGGTTGTAATTGCAGTTATTGTAATTATTTCAGCATCTAATTCATCTAATGGTGGAAATGATTCTAGCTCGAGTAAGGATAAAACTTCTAAAACGGCTAAATCAAATAATGATTCTGGAAATAATAATTCTGGAAAAAAAGTTTCTACCGAATATAACAATGCATACGAAACAGCTAAAACTTACATGAGTACTCAAGGAATGAGTAAAAAAGGACTTTATGATCAACTTACAGCTGATACTGGTGAAAAGTTTAAACCAGAAGCAGCTACTTACGCAGTAAACAAATTTAGCGAAGACGATTACAAGAAGGCTGCTGTTAAGTCAGCTAAAACTTACTCAAAAGATATGCACTTATCAGCTAGTGATGTTTATAGTCAATTAACTTCAGATTCAGGCGAAAAATACACTCCTGATGAAGCTAAATATGCTATCAATAAACTTCACTTAGGTAATGTTGATACAAGTAATTCAGATAATCAGGCTGATACTAACGATACTGACACATCAGGTAATTAATTAAATCACCCTACTCGGTAGCTAAAAGCCGGTTCGACTCCGGCCTGGGGCTTTAGGTGTTTTTACCTAAAATAAATAGTATAAGGGAAATCAAATTTCATGAGCAAACAAAAATATTCAGGAAATACACCGCTTCTAACTGGATCTATAATACTAGGTATTATTTCAATATTAGGTATTACAAAATGGTCTTACACGTATGGAGATCCAAAATTCGATAGGAAATAAAAACATCATCCATGCAGTAACATATGCTAGAAAGTAAATAAAAACATGTATAATGCTATATAACTAAAAATAATAGGAGGTTTGTATGAAATTTTTAGGTGAATTAATCATTTTAACCATCAAATGGTCTTTCGCGATGGTTATGTTTATAATTGCCGCACTTATTGGATCGTTCACTTTTCTTATATATACCTTCATGAAAAATAGAAACAGTAAAAATCAAAAAGTTTTTGATGGAGTTTATAGAGAAAACGTAAAGGAGAATTAATATGAAAAAAATCATTCTTAGTACTGTTATTTTAGCAAGTTCAATTGCGCTTGTTGGTTGTTCTTCTTCTAACAAAGATTCAAAGAGCAGTTCAAAATCGCAAATAGTAAGTGTGCCTAAAAAAAATAACTACTACTTTAAAAACAACGTGGCTAAGCTTCATGATGAAAAAATTGAAATAACTAAAACTAAAGTTATAAACCCTGGGGAAGAAGGTAACCAATATGGTGATAAACCAATAATTGCTTTCTGGTATAAAACAACTAATTATACAGATAAAAAAATAGACCCAATCAGTGCTTGGGAATCAGTCTTTGAGGCATATCAGGACAATAATAAAAATCAAGAAAATAAATTAAATGTTGGTATGCTTCCGGATGAAAAATACTTAGATTCACAAACACAAGCTATAAAGAAAAACGGAACTGTTGAAAACGCTATTTCTTACGAGCTAAGCGATACCACTACCCCAGTGCAATTAAAAGCAAGTAAAGGAATAGATGGAAAAGCTCTTGGAGACCAAACTTATAAACTAAAATAATAAACGGCCTGTTTTTGGCAGGCTTTTTATTTTTAACCAGATAAAAAAAGACCCTGAAAATATAATTCAGAGTCTTAAACATAAACTAAATAAAGATAACCCTAGGAACAAAGGAATTCTCAGCTAAAAGCCTACTCCCATTCGGGAACCCAGTATTAACCCCTCACAAGTTATCTATAACGTAATTATAACGTTTTTGTAATTAAATTACAGCATTTTGAATAAAAATATCACTAAAAATGTTATTTTGTATAACTTGCGTTCTTCAATTATTGAGGCATAAAAATGTACAAACTAAAATACTCAAAACGTCATGATGGTGTATTTCAATATAAGACTAACAAAGGAATCAAATGGGGTTATCGTCTCCCCTACTATGATAGTTTTCATAAACGAAAAGAGTCGCAAAAACGTGGATTTAATAGTGAGATGGATGCTTACCGCGCGAGATTAAACGAAGAGTCAAAAGTATTTAATTATCAATCAGAACTAGTTGAAAATAGAAATATCACGTTAAAACAATATGCAGAAATGTTTCTAGAGACTAGAACCAATTCAATAAAAATATCATCCCTTAGAATTTATAAAAAAGACTTTCAAAAATTAGTTAGCTTAATTGGTGATCGTAAGTTATCTAAATTAAATAAAACCATATACGTAAAAGAAGTAATTAATGAGTTAGTTAGCGAAGGATATAAAAAGAATTCAATTAAGAGCTTCCACAATCGTATGATGACATTAGTAAATTCAGCGGTTGATGATGGTATTATCGATCGTAATCGCCTTTCTGGTATTAAGATTCCAGAAACTGGTAAAAGAGAAAAGCGAATTATGACTAAAGATGAGTTACGACAATTTAACCAACAGCTGTCTAAAGAGAAAATACGTGACCAGGTATGTATGACTGCTCTTGAAGAAACTGGAATGCGCCAGGGTGAACTATGCGGATTAAAGTGGGAAGACGTTGATTTTAAAACGCTCAAAATTAACGTTAGACGAACGAGAGACAGTCTAGGACCAAGAACACCTAAAACACCATCAAGCAAGCGAGAGATATCAATTTCTGTTAAATTAGCTAGCTTACTAAAAAGTTATCGCCTAGAAACATCACAAAAATTTTTGAAGCATGGAAAAAAGTTTAACGATCAAACTTATATTTTACAAAGCAATTTGTTGAACCCAATTCAGACCTATGTAATTTCAACTACTTTAAGTAAAATTCTAAAACATGCAAAACTAGATTATTTAGTCGGCCACTTTACGCCTCACACATTTAGACATCAATTTGCCAGCTATTTACTTAATTCTGGAGTTCCTCTAACGGAGATATCTAAAACGTTAGGACATTCTAATCCATCAATTACACTGTCAATTTATTCTGAAGCAGCACCAGATAAAAATGACAATTTAGCACAAAAATTTAACGAATTGTGGTAGTTTTTGTGGTAACTATTTATAAATATCGTTGTAAATAGCTTGAAATAGCGCTTTTTTAGTTGTCATATGTAAACGATTGTCACGATTGTCATCCAGTTAACGGTTTTCGATAGATGTTTATATACTGACGTAAAAGCATTTTATTAATAAGATGTTCCAATAAATTCCACTTAATTACTTCAAACTGTGGTAACTTTTGTGGAAAATAAAAAGCTCGTAAGCAAATAAAATTATTGCTAACGAGCCCCCATGCCACATATGTTTTAATATAATTTTTAATCGTAAGAGCGAGTTACAGATTGTAATTCTAAGAATTGCTGTACATAATTAGTAGTTCCTGTCTTACAATCTGTCCCTGACATATTAAAACCACCAAAAGGATGTTGATAAACAACTGCACCTGTAGTTTTACGATTAAAGTATAAATTACCTACGTAAAATTTATCGATAGCCTCTTGAATATGGGATTCATTATTAGAATAAACCGCTCCAGTCAATCCGTAGATAGTATCATTTGCTAACGATAAAGCCTTTTCATAAGTATCGACTTTAAGTGCCCCTAAAACTGGGCCAAAAATTTCTTCATGAAAAATCTTTGACTTCTCAGTTACTTCGAAAAGTGTTGGTTCAATGAACCATCCTGTAGATTCGTCATAATTTCCGCCTTCCAGCAAAGTATTATTTTGCGAATCATTTTTTCCATAATCAATATAACTCTTAATTTTATCGAAAGCTCGTTGCGCGATTACAGGTCCAATGTCACCATTTTCATAAGCAGGTTTATTACTTAACTTTTTCATCTTAGCCTTAATCTTGTCGATTAATTTATCATAAACAGAATTTAAAACAATTAATCTTGAGCCTGCGGAACATTTTTGTCCTTGCATCAAAAAAGCAGATTGAACAATCCCCGTGGCCGCTTTATCCAAATCAGCATCACTATCAACAATAATGGCATTTTTACCACCCATTTCTGTTACGACCCGTTTGATCCACTTCTGTCCTAGTTGAGTAACAGCTGCTAGTTGATTAATATGAAGACCAACTGACATAGAACCGGTGAAATTAATAAATCGAATTTGTGGATGCGATACCACATAGTCTCCGATTTCTTCATTCTCACCAGTTACAAAGTTGATCAATCCGTCAGGAAACCCAGCGGATTCCATTAATTCAAAAAGTTTATATCCAACAACCCCAGTATCATTAGAAGGTTTCATAAGCATCGCATTACCAGCTAATACTGGGCCCATTACCATACCACCAAGGATGGAGGCAGGAAAATTCCAAGGCGCAATTGCAACTCCAACACCTAATGGTAAGTAACGAGCTTCACGATCCTCAACTGATGAAGGAATCAGATAATCCAAACCTGATTTCAATTCATCCGCTCCGATCATATAGGAATGAATAAAATCTACTAATTCTGATATTTCTCCATCAGCTTCTGAAATATTTTTACCGCTTTCTGTAACAATCCAGGCAATTAATTCATAACGATTTTGTTGAATTAATTTAACTAAGTTTTCAGCAATTTCATTACGTTTTGAAACTGAAACAAATTTCCAGTCTGCAAATGCCTGCTGACAGCTTTTAATTGCTTGGTCAATATCAGATTGAGTTGCCAAAGATAGCTTACCAACAACTTCTTTTTTATCAGCTGGATTAACACTATCTTTAGTTTCATCTTTGTAAATTTTCTTTCCGTTTATTACAAAGGGAATTTTTTGGCCCATTTCTAAAGAGACTCTTTTAAAAGCCTGTGATAAATTATGTTTAACCTCTTCATTGGTTAGATCTAATTCAACATCATTTTTAAATTCCAATTGATCCTCCTATACATTGTTTAAACCATCAAATTTTAAAAACCACTACAACTATTACCCTAATTCAATACAAGACTCATTTCAACATTTAATTTGCATTTGATTTTCGTTTGATAATCGTCAAATCCGTTGGTAGAGTAAGCTAAATATGTTTGATTTATGTTTGATTTATGTACGATTTATTTTTAATTTTATCTACATTTACTATAAATTCGTTTCTTTTGAAACGTAAAATGAAACAAAAAAAGTACATTGAAATTAATTTCAATGTACTTTCCTCTTCTATGTAACCTCCACAATCGGAGGCCAGCAGAGTCGACGTACTTAACGAGTACGCTTAATATCCCTATCGAAACCTCTGTTGTAGTAGCTCTTAGGCTACAAATTAATTTTAACTGTTTACTATTTGCATGTCAATTTTTTGATATAAAATGCCTATATATCAACATTTAAAGCATGTTTTTGTCCATCAATTAGTCCATATAATTGTCAATGATTATAATATATTTAATTTAAAAACTAATAAAGTGGCCACTTAACCCATTGGTGATTTGGTATCTCTAATAATTTATACTTACCACATTTATCAGGTTTATTCTCACCATTATATATTCTGTTAGCTAATATATCGCAGGCTTGAATCATAGGACTTTGATCTGACTGCTTAAAATTAACTTTAACATCCCCATTTTGATTAAAAATTGGTTTGAAAAATTTACCAGTGCTATTGTTCATACCGACAAATAGTTCTTCTTTAATGCTACCCTCTAAATTATATACTCCATTTGTGGATACGGCCTGTTCATCTAAAAATACACTAATCTTAGTAAATAAATTAGGATCAATTTTTCCTTCTTTAATTAATGCTTCTATTTTTCTTTTAACTAAAATTTTCAGCAAAAAATCCTTAAATCGATGTGTCGAAAGTTTATCGTTAATAATTTTATTATTTACACAAGATATTTCTGTAATAATAGAACAACTGTCTGCCTTTTTAAAAACGTTAAATAATTTATTTCTATACTTAAAAGGATAAACATTTTCAGCAATTTCTCTTGGAATGCCACTGGCACCACCAAATTCAATTTTCCCAAGGCGTGATGCTTTTAGTTCACCAGATACGTTTAAAGATTTCTTCAATGAACTTAATACATTAATGTATTTACGAACATAATCTGAAATTTCATTATTATCCTGAAAACAATATCCAGCATATAGAAAGTATTTCTGCCAGCTTTTATTAGTTAAAACTCCTGCATCATCAAAATAAAAATATAGTTGCTGCATTAATATATCCCTTCAGTTTATTTATATTTTAAATTATACAACAAAAATATTTTCTATTCATTTAATTAATAAAATGATACATAATAAAAAAGACCCAACCATCTAAATCATAGATAGTTGAGTCTTTTTTATATACTATTAAATTTTAAATTACTTACCGCATTTCTTTCCGCCTTTTCCTTTACCTTTAGCCAAGTCTATCACCTCCTTTAGAACATACTGATTAATTAAATGTCCCCCAAGCTGGTCCGCCTTGCTTACGGCAAACGCAGAACCGGTCTTGACCGCTAGCATTTTTGTAAGCAATCCATACAAAGCCTTCATTTAAAACGTAGCCATAGTAAACAATCCCATCATCTGGTTCTAATTGACCAGTAACTGGAGCTGAGGTTGTAGGCGCCATCCGAACGTTGATAGTCTGGTTAGCAATGAAGCCTCCATTCTCTGGTGTGATTGCATAATCTGGCTGCGTTGCTGGTTGTGGTTGCGCAGTTTCCTCAGTAGATGCACTTGGTGTTCCAGTTAGATTACCGAAGAAGTCATAGGAACAATCTACGTTAAAGAAATTGTCGGTAAATTGCCAAACGGAAGTGTTATCAACACCAGGTTGATTAACTCCGTAATTGGCAACCCAAAGGAATTTACAGTGTAAAGCGTCGTAGTTGATTCTCCCACTGGTGAACCAACTGGCCATTGAATAAACACCTACGTTACGAACTCCAGCATTGAAAACGGCATCCGTCCAAGTGTTAACGTCATCTGTTGCTGGGTTTGGATTATTTGAATTATCCTCTTCATCCAGGAACGCAAAATCATTATTTGGGTCAAAACCGAGTGCACGGAATTCTTCCATAAAGTTATCAACTTCAGTCAGTGTGTCGTCATGACCATAAGCGTATGAATAATGATAAGCATGAACTCGTAATCCTGCTGTACGTGCATTAGCTACTTGTTCAGCTCGTTTAGGATTCTTAGAATACGGATGCCCTTTTGAGCCAGCGGTGAGCTGTACAATAACAGCCTGTACTCCCTGTGACTTTAAATTTTGAAAGAAGTCCAAAGAACTATCTTGAAATTTTGCAATATCTACAACCAGTGGAAAATCTGCCATTAGTTGTTACCTCCTTGTTTTTGTTGAATTTGAAATTTAAATTTTGGATCAATATTAGGCAGATTGTCTTGATCATTTTGAGAAGCTGGAGTTTGTTCCTTAATATCGATTAAACTACCATTTTTTAAATGCTGATAAGCATATTCAATAGTAGCGGCCATTCTATCTTGATTTAGCTTTACACCATGATCACTAGCCCATTGCGTTAATTGCTTTTCAGCTAGTTCTCGTTTTTGGTCATTATCCAGTCCCGTTTGCTTAGCTGAATAAGTAACAGCTACTTTAGCAGCGTTCATAATATTAGTTGCTTTTTGATCCAAATGTTTAGCTCGTAAATAAGGCCCTACCATCTTTAAAGCTAAACCACCTAGGACAATAAAAATTGTTGGATCAATAAGTTCTACATAATCAATTAATGTTTTCAATCTATCTTCCCTCCTGTTTATTCAAAAACTGGTCTAATTTGTTTTTCAATTCTGCAATCGTTTCTCCCTGTTCTTTAATTAATGAAGATTGCTCAGAAACCTTAGCTCTTAATTCAATAACTTCATCACTCAGTTTGTCTCGGTCTCGCCTAGTATTTTCTAAAGTTTCTAGAAGCTCTGGCATATGCTGTGCATAGGCTAATTCCTGGTCAACCTTATTCTTATGCATGTCACTTTTTTCTTTAAGTGATGCTGTAATAAAACTACCGACGAAAGCACTGGCAAAACTAAGTAACGCAATAATCACGTTCTCGCTCACCTAATCTCCCCCTAACCATTCAAACAATAAATTAATGATTAGAAAGACAATCAAGATACTAGAAAGATGAATTGGGATTCCTGGTGCATGTAAATCATGCCAAGCGAAGATAACTAAATAAGCAGTCCAAATCCCAACAATTGAAGCTAATGCCAATCTATACGCGAAGAATTTTTTGATATTAAAGATAGCAACGATAAATCCAAATAGGCCAATACCAATTAACACAAAGGCAAAAATAGGGTCCTGCGCGTGCGTTAGATACTGACCTAGATAATCTTGTTCGTCGAAAAAAACGTTGCTCATGAGCAACAAATACAAACCTAAAGATGCAGTTTCCAAACCTGTTAAAGCTAGAAATCGATTTTTTCTAAACGCTCTCATTTTGATTCCCCTTTCCAAAATAAAAAAGCCACTAAAAATTAGTAGCTTCTAGCTAACATATGCCCATGCAAACCATTTTAGAGAAGTTTCAATGTCGGCTACTCTTGAGTACTCGTATTTGGGTAAATCAAAACTTACCCAACGTTGATAGATTAGCGTTGGTGTTGGTATAACAATTAGAACTCCGTTTTTATTGATCGTTCCGTAAGGCGGAATGTTCTTAACATTTTCGTTTTGCGTTTTGACATGAAAACCAAACTTGGTCAGGTCATTAGCATCTGTGCCATCATCCATCTTAGTTACATCAATCGTTTTAATGTGTTTAATGAGCTCATCAGCATAATCTTTTGCATCTGTCTTAGCCTGCTCGACTTCTTGTTTAGTAGCAAATTTAGCTAAGTCGGCTTTAGTCACTAAATCAGCATTACTTCTAATACCTTTACCAGTTATGGCTTTTATTGATTTGTTCACACCATCAACAAACTGGGACAAGCCCCTAACTGCCTTGATGTCAGTGATAGGAAATACTTGCTCGCGCTCATTGGTATTGTCAGCTTTAGGTCGGGTCACTGGAACAATGTTAAGCTTGGTCATCCTTATCATCCTTTTCAAATTCGTTGTAATCTTCTCCGGTGATCGTTTTAAAATCATCCTGGTTGATGTATTCATATTGAACAACTTTTGCAACTTCGTGCTTGCTATACAGATTTTCGTCGTACAGCCATTTAATTTGCTTCACCCAATCTGCATGTGTAACCATAATTATTTAGTTCCTCCTTTATTTTCTAAAGCTGATAAGCGATTCTTTAAATCAGCAATCACTTGATCATTTTCCACTTTGAACGCAGAAAGTCGTTTACCTAAATCCATGACAGTTGAAATTGTAAACTTAAAACTATCTTTTAATGAGCTAAGGTCATCAGCATTTAAAATGCCATGCTCATTTAAATCATCCAACTTTTTCTGCATGATTTTTTTATCTAATTCAACCGGGTCAATTGGAATAGCAACAGACATCGGCTCCCCGGCAATAATCTGAAAATCTGAGTAATATTCCAAAAAGAAATCTTTATAACGTTCCGGAACTTGAGCTTTCGTAAATCCATTAGTATCCTTATCTGTTGCACTATCAATAATTCCAGTATCTTTATTAATTTCTACATAAAAAATCATTTGAAATATCCTTTCTAGAACCCTACTACACGTCCACTAAGCTCAATGCTAACTCGATCGGGCAAATCATTAGGATTAACTTTTGAACCACTTTCAACCCCTTCGAAGTAAATCATATTTCCTTTTTCTCCGAAAACGCGGAAGTTAAGACCCAGTGTGCTTGCATCTCCAGCAATCCGACCAACTAAAGGCTGAAATTGAAGTGGGTTACTAGTCATGCCTTCTGGAAGGTCCATAAGTTTCTTTTCTGGAACTCCCCAATCAGCTGTCAACATTTTTTTGTTAACAGTAAATGATGCAGCCATAAATAAAAAGTTGGTGCCGTCGATAGTCAATAAATATGTTTGGGACCAATAGCATTCAATAACACTCAGGCCAAGTGACGTAATTTGAACCGTTTTGAGGGTTACATCATCATTAGTTAGTAATTTATCGGTTCCCGAAACATCTTTTAAATCAGTAGCCAAACTAATGCGGTCTCCTGTATCTTTATCGTATATAATGCGATGGCTTACTCCATTTGCCATTAGTTGTTATCCTCCTTTTGTACATGTGTTCCTATGTCTTTTGCATTAATGACTTCAATGCCAATCGGAACAATTTCATCCGTTTCATCGTGATCTATTTCTTTCGTAATGAACTCACACGCAGGATCGTTAAAATTCTGAACGTACAACGCGGTCTGCCCAACATCAACTGTTCCGACATCTAGTGAAACATCACCATGATCTATTTCCAAAGCTTTAATGCGTTCACCTAATGTGTCAAAAACTTCACCATTCCAACTAACACGAGCCTGCTTAACCTCTGCATCTTTATTCATTCCAGAGACAGATTCATCCAACTGTGCTTGTAGTTGATCAGTTCTGTGCTCACTACGATGTAATGTTGCGTTGTAAAGATTTAGTTGAACACCGATTGATTCAAAACCACGTGCGATATATTCTCGCACATCAATTCCATAAGCAGCACTACGAATGCCATTAACAGAATCAATTAGTGGAGTCCAAATTCTTGAAGTATCATTTGGATCTGGAACACGTAAATGAGTGTAATTATAGTTACTCATGGTTACCCCCCTTTTTAGTAGTAAACGTTGTTGATAAATCCAACAATTCGTTCGGTCATTTCGTCATACCCATATCCATTTGGATGAAGATGATCGCTCGAAAGGCCTTTATTATCTGAAAAAATGACGGGATTATCATTCCACCAATCTAAATACTGGATATTTAATTTTTGGTAAGCATCCTTAATGCAGTTCAACAGCGCTCCAAATGAGTATGCACCGTTGGACTGTTCCCAAATTGTCCCTGAATAATCATGTCGCGGCGGTGGAAGAATACCATAGATGCGGATATTAGGATTTTCCTTTCTCATTTTGTTGACCATGTAATTAATAGAATCCGCAATTTTGTTTCCCCACGATGAAATGTGAAAATCGTTAGTTCCGTAGGCAATGGTTGCAAAATCGTAGTTAGCGAAGTTGTGGCTATCAACCACCTTTTTACTTTCTAAATCAGATCCCCCATCTTCGGAAAAAGTTCCACCACCAACGCCTGCATTATCAACTGATGCAACTTGCAACAATCGACTAGCTTTGTATGGATAATCGATGTTAGGCCCATGCTGATCTGGAGAATAACCCTGGGTAATGGAATCGCCCAAGGTAATCCATCGTTTGCCAAATGGAACGTGAGGATTAGCTCGTTTGGCATCATCCTGGGCCATTTTAACTTCGTCTTGGGTGTCCTTAATCTGCTGGTGGGTATCATCCAGCTTAGTTTGCAAACTCCCCACATCTCCATTCAGCTTATCCGTGAGCTTGTTTAAATCTAAGTAGGCCTTAGATCTCAATGAGCGATTGTAGTCAAAAATTGTTTTGGCGTTGTCGTTTAGCGTGTTTTGGTTCACCTGTTGGCTGTCCCATGGATACCAAGTGTAGTTAACTAACTCAACGTCCAAATCAATCCGATCATCAGGAACCTGGCATTTCACGATGTCACACGGGATTGGCTGCCGGTTCTCTGTGGTAGTAACTTCAATTACTAACGTCGGTTCCGGATTCAAACTGCTGATTGCGTAATTTTTCATCGATGCTTGATCGGTAAACCGGTCATCACTAATCACAGGTGCTTCGTGAGGATAACCATGGGTCCATTTACGGATGCTTTCATCTAATTTAACTAAAAATGGGTCAAAAAAATATTCTGTTGGTGTATTATCAGTTGACCCTTCAGGCTTATCTTTGGCTTTGCCAATACACCAAACTTGATTGGTTATATTAGTACTGTCAAAGCTAAATTTAAATTCAGCACTGTTGTACATATAGCCCAATCGATTACCATGTTTTTTTGCAAATTCATCATGTTGATAAATAACAATATGTCGATTATCTGGATAAATAATAGTATCAGGCCATTTTTCAACAATCTTTTTAAGTGCATCCTGACCGTTAATGTTTCCGAGATTTTCAATCTGCTGACCATCAAAATCACCCTTAACTTCCCAAGTAAATCCATTTTGATTGCCATCGAATACATAACTCATGATGTCAGAAGGGCGATAAGTTAATACACCAGGTTTAGTATCTCGTTTAACAATAAACTGACATTCTGAATAAACATGAGTAGCTACAATTGTTTTAGTGTTGAATCCAGAAGCATAATCAACAGTTGGCTGTTTAACAATGAATTCTTGATTCTGAAACCAAATGCTAGCTTGTGCAGTTAACAGATTATAAGCCAGGGATCCATCATCGATTGCAACAAACTGTAATTGCCATACCCCGTTTTTTTCCCACTGTATATAAAAAGAGCTACGCTGAACGCAGCTCTGTGATAGTTTAGCTTTAAAATTTGCTTCCTTGTAATTACCCTGGACGATTAATTCTATGTTAGCCATAACGTACCTTCGTTCCTAACGACGAATTTTTAACAATCACGTCCGGAAAGTAGTCTACTTGTTCCGGAGCCTTGCCTTTAAAAAGAAATGAACCATGACGCATAATGGTTCGTCCAAAGTCGCAACTAACTGGTTTAGCGTACGACCAATTAGTCATCCCACCATCAGCCGACTGACGAACTACAATTGACTGGTCCCAGTAACTTTTGGGGTCAGAATGAAGCTGATCAGTGAATAGCAAAGGTCGTCCATTAGTTAGAACGACTTCTGGTCCCTCTTCGTAACCTTGAGTATCACTGTACGAATATGGAATATTAGTGTACGTCCTAGTATATGGACCGAGATAATTTTCTGCTACGTAGATTGTATTGTGACTCATAAAGCAGTAGTAATTACCATTGAAAAATTGAATGCTAGCATCAATATCAGCTTCACAGTTGATATTGGCTAGTTGCCAATTACGAGTAAATTCACCAGTTTCTAAGTCTACATCAAAAACGTACATACGACGTTTCCCGTATGTCATGCTGCTACCTTTTAACTTAGCAGTAAGTACAATATGGTAATTACCGTTGGCATCCTGAAAAAAATCAGGGGCCCAAACACAATCAAACACGTTGTCATTCTGGTTGAACGGATGATCTAGGGTCTCAAAGTTGTCAAAATCTTTTGTACGATAAAAACCAGTGGTACCTACGATGTAGTAATAATCACCATAGCGTGTGGTACTGTGGTCGCGTAAATTACCTAATTCAGGCAACTTGGCAACTGTTTGCCAATTAAAGGCATCATCACTTGTACAAACGATTGATTCGGCCCCCCATACATTTTTAGTTGTATCAGGAGTGAATCCCACGTAAACAAAGACGGAATTATTAATTTTGTCAATAGTTCTCATGTTCATCCCTCCTCATACATAAATAAATGGGAACTTAAAACTGATGTCAAAATGCTTACATCCCGAAACCTGGATTTTATTAAATCCAGGTTCTAATTTGATATTGCCAAAATCGGAATTGTAGCTTACCTGCTGACCATTAAAGAATGTTTCACATCCGTCTAGTACAACTGGCATGTTCATATTTCCCTGACCTCGATACTCATAAGATGAACCGTTGGACTTATTGACAATCGTAATTCGGTTACCAATCCATTTCATGAAAATTTTTAAATCATGATGTTCACCATAAGGATCAATTGGAATCCCACTTGGATTAAGTAACTGAAATGCCCATTGATCAGTGAAGTGAAAATCTTCAGCTGTAATGATTGGTACATTCCACCCAAGTGGATAATCATCCCATAAATCAGATTGATTTAATGAATCATAACGAGAAAACTTATATCCAGTTGGGTTTTCAAATGGAATGTTTATATCACAATCTAATCCGGCTCGTTGAAATGGATTAATATCAAAGCCAACTGGTCTTACGAATACTACATGATTAGCATCTTCAGGAAACCTCAATCTGAAAATTTTCTTTTGCATAAACAGATTATATATTTCATCACGTTTGGCTTGATAATCATAATAATTCTTTACGTGTAGTTTGAAATGCACGTTCATGACGTTTTGACCGAATTGAGAAGAAGTAAATATACTTCCATCGTTTCCTTGGAAGTTTTGATAATTATTGGTTAGCACAGGTGAACTCTCTGTACCTAGATACTGTAATTGCTTGATTTGTTTACAGACATTAAATTCTGGTTCTCCATCAATCATTACAAATAAATCGTGAATAAAAATCTACCTCCTCTCATCTAATTAAGCCCCTGATAATTACTAATGGAAAACGAGTTCCCTTGCTCTCTATTGATGTCATTAATGCTTAGCTTAGATTTTTTGATGGCATCAACTTGTGCTGCACTTAATCCCGTCAATTGAATCAAAGTATCAAGCATTTGCTTTTTGATCTCATTAGACTTCTTCAATTCATTAATCTCATCGCTTCTAGAATTACTAGTAGCTTTATCATTTTTAGAATCATTAGAAGGACTAAAGAAAGAATCATCAAAACGTTGACTATTGTTTCCAACAGCTTGACGTTTTTCATTTTCGTTTGGCTTCATAATTCCAAAAATTTGGCGTAGAACTTCAAAAGCCCTTGAACGTTTAGTCAATGGAACAACTGCCTCTAGACGATTTCCTTCTGCAATTTCAATCATTTGGTTAGAATCAATAAAGCCACCGTTTTCCATTCGACGGTGACCGCTTGGGCTCCATCCACCATGTGGACCAATATCGTTCGCCCAATTAGAATCATTGAACAAAGCTAGTAACTGGTCGTAAGCATTGAAGATGTTGTTGTGCCCAGAAACAGCATAATTAGCAAATGTTGATGGTACGAATTGAAGTAACCCACGAGCCAAAGTCGCTGAACTACCAGAGTTTACATCTGTATAACCATGTTGTACTACTCCAGCATTTCCACCTGATTCACCTTGAATTAAAGCCTGAATAACCTTTAACATATGATCACTTAAATTAACGTGCATTTGGTCAGCAGCCTTACGAATCTGTTCTGGATTGTAATGGCCAACTGCACCCATTTTCACATCACCACCAGATTCATCTTTAAGCTTATTAATTAATCCCTTAATCCAATTAACTCCTGATTTAGCAACTGTTGATGGGAAATTTGTAATTATATCGCTAGCTAGACTAATGTTTGAACTTGTTCCGCTAAGAAACTTAGTAAAAACAGTTTCTAAAAAGTTAATTGGATTTTTTAGAATCTTATCTGCCATTTCAACCAAGTCTGAGCCTTTGTCCCAAATGCCCTTAAATGTACCTGAGACAGCTTTTCCAACGTTCCCGAAGAACTTACCAATACCATTTTCGTAAGCTGGTATACCCATCATCTGAGCTAATTTAGCGGACTTTTCTCCATCAAGGACACTAGTTCCTTTTGGAAGGTTAACCATTAAATTACGCTTATCCGGAAATAGTCCAACCTCTCCGTTAGGTAATTGATACATCTCTCGGAAATTTGAACCAATCCCATCATTTACCTTAGCTAATCCACCAGGATGAGATTGAGTGTCTGGTGTACCAGTAGCATAGCTAGGCATTGCAATTTCCCACTTTGCGGAAATCTTTCCTGCTCCAACTTTATCTAGAACCCAGTTAATACCATCTTTCAAGCCTTTTAACATGGTATTAACAGGTTTAATGACACCACGAGCAATACTAACCATGTGATGATGTACAGAATCAATTGCTCCCTTAACACGGTCAATAATTGCACCGAATGTGTTATCCCAAACACTCTTTAATAAATCAGTGAAAGAATGCCACATATCCTGGATTTTTCCAATCCCATCTCTAAAGAATGTTTTAACTTTATCCCAGGCACTTACTGCAACATCAACAATTTCCTTCAAAAGTGAATGACGCCATACTTCCTTGAGATACGTTAGGAACCCATTCCATAAATTATTAATCCAATCAGTCGTTGATTTCCACATGGATTTAATTCCATTCCAAAAATCAACAAAGATTTTGATTGTCTTACTAATCCATCCACCTGTTGCATCGTCTAAAATTTTAAAGGTATCTTTAAGAAGCTTCGTTACACCGTTCCAAAGTTCACTCCAAATTTTAGATACATCTTTTCCAATTCTATTGAAATTGCCATGAAAAATATCTGAAATTAATTGAACAGAACTCTTAATAATCTTGGTTGCTAATCCAATTTCATCACCAAGGAACTTGAATAAATCGCCTAAAACTTTAAAGGCAGTTTTCAAGTATACTAATAGACTCTTTCCGATGATTTTTAGTACTTGTAACCCTAACCAACCAATTGCCGCTGCAACAGCTCCAATTAGTTGTAGAACTGGTTTCATTACGATTCCAATAACTTTAAATACAGCTGAGAATATAATGGCCCAGCCTTTAACTTCAGCTGAAATGAATTTACCAACTACTTTAAGAGCAGGCATAAATAGCTTAGATAATAAATTAACTAAGCCACTGACCTGTTTAGCGAACCCATTAAACTTATTTCCAATATCTTTGAAAGCTGGGCCAATCGCTTTAGTAATTGATGAAAAATCAATTTTCTTAAAAATGGATTGGAATAATTTGCCAAAACCACTAAACATCTTACTAATACCACTAAAGGCATTTCCAATAATCGATTTAACAGTACTAACAAAATTGGAAACTTGACCTATAAAGTATTGAAACTGCTTACTCATGTACTTAAATTCGTCAGAACTAGTTAAAGGTTTTAACCATCCTGATAGGGTCTTTTTAGCTGAGTTAACAAATCCACTGATTAGCTTAGTGATTCCACTAAAAATACTTCCCAAGAATTTACTCATACCAGTAAAAGGGGCAATAATTAAAGTTCCTACTGTTTTCCAATTACTTTTGAAGAAGTCAATTATTCCGCCAAAAACGTTAGTAAATGTTTTGCCTAATCCCTTTAGAGGAGAAACTAGTTTACCAATCCAATCAATAATTGGTTTGAATATACTATTAACAAAATCTCTAAAAGGTTTACAAGTAGCATAAAGGGTTACTAATAGAGGCATAATTATAGTTAAGACTTTAATTACTGATCCAATAGGATTGGCGCTCATCGCTGTATTAAGTCCCTTTTGCACAGATGTAAATTCCTTATTTGCTTCTGTTGCGGCTTTTTGCTTTTGAGTAAATTGATTTATCCAACCAGCTACTTCTTTAGCAGCTCTCATACCACGATAAGCAGCGCTAACCGTTCTAATTGCTTTACCTGCTGCAAGCCCACTAATTGCAATAGCAGCAAATAGCTTAGGATGCTTTTCAGCAGAACCAGCGGTAAGTCGGAGCAATGGCTCAATATCTTTAAGCACTTGAATAAAAACTTTAAAGCTACCAACCGAACCTTCTTTGATAACTTCGAAGAAACCTTTGATAGTATCTTTATTTTTAATAATTCCTGTGGCTAGGTTAGTAACCCCTTGATTGAGCATTGCAACAATATGATCTAAACCACCGGTAACATTCATGTTTTTAACATTTAGTGCATCAGTAACTCGTTGAATTTGCTTGGCAATGTTGTCACCTAAAGATTTAAACTCGTTCTCAGTCCTTTTGTCTTTGACCCATTCTGAAACTTGTTCAAACAACGGGTTTCGCATTTTAGCAAAAGGTGAATAGATGTCATTCATTAGGGCTGGAATTTGTGACTTAATTGCCCGTGTCATACCAGGCATGGTTTTCATCAAGTTTTCTGATGCTTTTTGATATTTGTCACCCAACTCATTCATGACATCTTCGGCATCCTTGGCAGAAATCTTACCGGCTGACATTTGCTTTTGCAGTTCTTGCATAGTCAGGTTTGAATTATTTTGGATACGTTTTTGCTGTTCGAGGAGCTTCTCTCCAAACATCGGAAGTTGATCAGTGATGTGGTTAAAATCACCCATCTGCATCTTTCCAGACGTCATCATGTGAGTGAAATTTTCGCCCAATCGCTGAACGTTTGCATCAGACATGCCTAAGGTATCACCTAATGTCAGAACTGATTTAGTCAGTTGTTCTGTTTGCTCTTTATTATTAAAGACATGGTAGAACTTCTGATTCAGTTCATCGACAACCTCAATGTTTTGTCCGTAAGCTTTGGAAAGTTGATTACCTACATCAACCATGGCTTTACCTTTTTCAGCATTACCAGTTAAGGTATCCCATGTAGCAGACATGACTTGTTGCTTGTTGTTGTATTCAACTATTGCTTCCTTTGCCTCGTTAACATGCATTTGAATTGACATGAAGGCATTAGTAATCCCGTTAGCTACTAAATGAGCACCTAACATTGAACCAAAGATATGTGAAGTTTTGTCGGCCGTTTCTTGAACTCCACCTAATTTACTTCTAAATTTTTCAGTGGCATCTGCGTTTTCGGTTAAAATCGGCTTCATTTTAACCTTTTGGCTGACCTTGCTAACATTCTCTCGGAGTTTATCTGATTGTTCTGATGAACTCCTGATTGCACTCGTAAACTCATTTTGACTACGTTTTATTTCATCAATAGACACTCTTGATTGTCCTAATTGAACATTAGTAGTCTTAATCTCTTCGGTCTGATGATGCTGTGCTTCGACTACCTTTTTTATGTCACCTGACATATCGGAAAGAATGCCAATTGCTTTTTTAAACTGCTCATTGCTTTGTGATGAATTTTCACCTAGTTTTTTAGTATTTCCACTTGCTTCTTTAACTTTGTTATCGAAAGCAGAAACACTTTCATTAGCACTACCAAACCTAGAAGCTACATTATTAACATCACTATGAACCTTGTTTAAAAGCTCATTAGTCGAACCCAACTTGCTATTTAGTTCATTAATCTGATTTTCTGCCTTGTTACCAAAATCTAGTTTTAGATCAAGGCTTCCAAACCCTTCTTTTAATTTCGGAACTTGGGATAAAAGTGAATTAACCTGATTATGAACTTTTTCCAGGCCTTCAAGATTAGTAATTGTAACGGGAATATCAATACCAGCTCGTTGGGCTGTTTCTGCCATCAGTATCACCTCCTAACGTTAAATATTTAATTAATCATCATCACTAAATACTTTAGAAATAGCCGTTGCCATCTCATCAATCTTTAGCTTCTGAACAAATTTAGCTTCATAGATTAACCTGGTAAATTCATCGTGAGTTTTTGAAAGAACCTCTTCACGCTTTAAATTCAATTCGTAACAAATAAAAATGACGTCCTGGTTATCACGGACATCATCTTGTATTTTCTGTTCATCTATGTCACCAAAATCATCTAAATAACGACTTTCACTAGTCTTTTTCTGCCAGAAACGTGTAAGCCTTTAACAATGTCGGTAGTACACCATCGTAAGAAGCAATGTCATTAAGAAATGGAGTTGCTTGCTTCATGACTTCATCACCTAAACCATCTCCAGGTTGTCCTGGATCAAAGAAATCAGGTTCTACTTTATTACCTTCTGTGGTACGAACCATATTAGTAATTACTGACTCCATAAAACCAGACATGTTGTAAGCTCCGGAAATTGGGGAGGTAATCATTAATAAAGTATTCAATGCCAAACGATAGCCCGGGAAAACTAGTTTAACTTTCTTCGTTTGACCCTCTACGTCAACTGCTACTTCTTTTTCACGTAATTTCTTTGGAAGTTTCTTATCAAGAATTGAATAAGTCCATTGTGGCTGTACCAGGACTTCATTCATTAAAATTTCAAAAATCCGGCCAAAATTAGCTTTTTGATCACCAACATTCATCAAGTCTTTAAGTTTCAAATCAGTTAAATAACCTGGTTTCTTAACTGAAATGTTACGAGTATGTTTTTCTCCATCAACTTCATAATCAACCTTTTGGTTAAATTGATTACTCATCATTTTATCTAAAGCTGTTGCCATAAATCATTCTCCTTTTATTTTTATTGCTCACTAAATTCGTGAGCTATGTATTAAAAATCCCCGCAAAATATGCAGGTGATTTATTATTTATTCTTGCTATAAATTACTAAAGCAGATTGACTTGAGGTGAATACACCTTTCAAAGGTAGTGTACTCTTTAGATATCCATATCCACTGACTGGCGGAGTTTTGATTGAATAACTACTACCAGGGCTACCTGTTAAAGTGACATCAGAAAGTTGGTTATCAATTTTTTCCAGTGGTTCTCCGTCGTCTGATTGATAATGAATTTTAATTACCGGACTTGTTACTACTCGGCGTGGAATCTGGTAAAGCGCCACCACCATTTGCACTAGTGCTATCACTCCAAGGAAAATCGTTGTCATTTGGCTTTTGAGAAATTGTAGTCATTTTACCAGCCAGCAATGACCAAGCCATCGAGTGATCTGCATCATTCATATCCTGGTTAGGTTCGTTTGCAATCAAACAATCAGTTAACGTCGTAACTTTATGTTTATCCTTTTGTTCAATTTTCAAATCAAAAGTTGAAACTAAGTTGTTGCTATCATCGAACTGATCATTGTAGAGCGCTTGGAGGATGTTATCAGTTTCTGAACCATCCTTAACGTTAATAGTAACCTTTGCGCTATCGTCTCCTGATTCGTAGTAATACGGCTCACCATAAAACCCGGCGACTGCAGTAACCTTTGCTGTGGTTCTTTGTGCTTGAACAGCATTTCCTTTTGCAAGTCCTGAATTAAGAATCTTATCTTTACCGTTATAAATCAAATGAAGCACTTCATTTCGTGCAGCATTAACCGTAACAGTACCACGTCCGCCGTTTTGTAAATTAGGCATTGTTATTCCTCCTCTGTTTTATCTTTAAAGTTATCTTGTACTTGGAGCCGATAATCAGCCCCACTTTGAAATTCCCAATCAGCATTTAAATACTGATTAACATTTGGCAACACTCCTGGACGTTGAGCAACAATTGAATGTTTCATTAAGTCATCCGTGGCTCCCTTAGTAAGCAGAACCTTGCGTAACCATGCACCAAGATTTTTAACCTGGTTCTGATTATCTCCATATGCTTTTAAGTAAATCCCAACATCAAGAATTTCATCATCAATATCACTAAAAGTAGTAGATTCACCATCATCGTACATGTAGTAAGTGATATAAGGAAATGGAGGTAAATCTCCTTGGCGTAACTCATTAACAATCGGCAATCCATTAGGGTAGTCCTTTGTCTTAGGCATGTACTTTCTAATCGTTGAACAAACGCTCTCTTCGATTTGATCATACATGTTAGTATTCGCCAATATCCTCACCTCCATTTTTCGTGGTTAAAATTTCTAATTGGTAATAAAAAAGACCAGCAATTAAATCCTGGCCACTAGTCATTACCTTATAAGTTGTTCCTGACTCAGTTTTAACTTCTGTTTGTCTAGGGACATTAATCAACCTACTAATCCAAATCATTGTACCTGTTCCTAGCTGTCCTCCAGCTTGATTAACAAAAGTTAGGTTTGGATCGGAATTGTTAATTAATGGTTCAACCACCTTTTCTGTATTTCCATCGTTATATTTAATTTGCAGAGGTTGCTTGAGTTTATTAAACATGTAATTAAACTGTGGCAATGGTTTCATAATTGATCACCTCTACTTTTCTGCAACGTAAAATACAGAATTCATCATCTTACCAGTATCAATTAACGGGTTGTTTGCTCCCTTTAGTTCCTGCGTAAGTTTTGAGTTAGGAGGACGGTCAAACTGTTTAATCGTCCTTTTCATTTCCTTAACGGCTCTTTTACCAATCGTATCAATGGATTGGTTAGCATTTGATTCACCAACTAATATTTTTTGAACCTCTGTTTGTACAACGCCTGACCACTCCTGTGCATACTTGGTCATGGTTGTTCTCAGAAATGGGCGCGGTGGGATTGTTACTGACTTCTTCAAAATGAACATTACTTTAATCCCACCCGACTTATTAGCAAGTGCGAGAACGTTCTTCCCTTTCGGTCTAAACAATCCTTTAACATCTTTGGGAGATTTACCAACCATATCTTTATTAGCCGGAATACAAAGAAATTGTCCCTTTTTAGGACGAATCGTAGCACCAACCTCATTAACCATTGCAATCATAGTTAAATGCTTATCATCCCAAGGAATACCAACATAAATGTTAGTTCCATTTAGTTTTTTTAGCTCTTCAATTGCTGGTCCCAAATTATCGAAGTTCTCACTCATAGAAAAAGACCTTTCCATTGGCCACTATTACCAAAGTCACTTGAAATTTGATTATATTCATCTAAGAATGGATCACTCTTAGTTAAATCAACGTTCTGAAAACTCTGACCTAATGTAGTAGCACTAGTAATTCCGCCGTTTGAAGCGAAGTAAGTAACCAATAGTAAATGTCGAGCATAAGCACTAACAGCTGTGTTAAGGGCATCTTTATCAACGCCATCTTTAATTGCTTTCATTCGCGCAATTCTAATTTTTTCATCGATAGTTTCATTATCAAAATCTTTAAAAATATCAATGTTACGGATAATATCTTGTGGCGTCGGATGATTTTTTGTTTCGTCCATGCTAATCACCTACTAACTTCAGTAAGTCAGCTTTCTTAGCATTAGAATCATAATCAATACCCTGGGAATTTAAATACTCTTTGATTTCAGTTAGTGTATTGGCATCAGTTGGCTTTTCGCTATCAGTAGATTCATCATCTGGCTTCTTCATGAATACTTTTTCCTGGTCAGCTTTGGTATTTAAACTATCGCTGGTCTTAGGAGTTACTGGGAAATGCCTTTAATACATAAACGCCGTCAATCATTTCAAAAGTCGGCGTGAATTGCTGCGATACTTTGGTTCGTTTCGTTACTGGATCGTTCAGAACGGTATTTGAAATAGCAACGCCAGTATCAACAATTGAAACATCAGCATTGGAGCTGGCCATTAAGTCAGTTTCTTCTGGCGTAGGACTAAATACGGTCTTACCTAAATCACCATCTGGAATAAGAATAACCTCACCATCTGGAATAAACTTCTTCATCGTGCCATCTACATCACGGTAAGTTTTGTCATAAACTTGGAAGGTCAATCCATATTCAGAAGCCATATATCCAGTTACAACTGAACGAGGAACAGCCGCTGCTGACGTATTAGCATTGTTAGCAAGGATAGTAGCCTTCACTTCCTCATTCCGAACTAAAACATTGAAAGTATTCCGATTCAAAAGTACCCGAGTTGGCGTAATTCCAGAATCATTAGTAATGGTCGAAATAGCATTATCAAAATCATCAAGTGGAGAGCCATCGTCTTTCCATGACTTAGTAGCAGACTTAATATGACTTGGATTCATTTCAAAGTCTTCTTTGTAGTCTTGACCATTGCTCTTAATTTCAAACTTACCCGTTCGAAGCACCTGCATTCTCGTGATTTCACGAATTAATGAAGCTCCACGAAGCAAGTTAGTAGTATCGTCAAACACGTGTTGCAAAATGGCATCACGTTGAGCTGGAATCGGAGAGTTTTGAACAGTTAGTAACTGTTGGCGCAATTGCTCATCAATCTTTTGTCCTTCTTTGAAGAACTTAGTTCTAGTTACACGTTCTGAGAATCCCTGCCGATCACGATCAACCGTCTGAGCATTGTAACCGCTGGCTTTTAACGGCGAAGCAGCTGCAGTTTCTCCTTTGTACCAAGTTACGTCACGAGAACCTTGTTTAACTGAAGGGAATAATGTTTCTCCGATGAATGGAGCTTCGTTTTGAGTTAATGTAGTCCAATACGAAGCAATGTTTGCAGTGGTAATATCACTGAAAATATCTTGCATGTTTAATCCTCCTTATCGATTAATAAATGTAATTTTGTTTTTTAGTGCCTTTTTAATGTCATCAGACACATTTACTCTTGAATCTAAGTAACGTTCGTTAATGTATCCAGAAACCATAACAGTTCCATTACCGTTACCATTAGTAACATCAACATCGTTGTACAGAACTCCTTGTACGTTGTCAGCAGTAGCCGCACCTAATACCGTTTGGTCTTTGACAGTGAAATCATCTCCACCAACCGGAGTTCCGGCTTTAACAATCTTTCGACCATTTTCTGTAACACCTAGATCAGAACTAATAATGCCACCCAGCGCAGTTGCTTTTTCAGGAAAAACAACTACCGCATTAGGTGTATAAAATTCTTTCTTTTCCATTAGTTTTCACCTTCCTTAAAATATGGGTTTGAGCGCTTTGACTCACCCTGTTTTGCTAATTGTTCCCCTAGTGAACCTTTTGGCTGTTTGCCATTGTTACCTGGCAACGGCTTACCTTTTTTCAATTCTTCCAACATGGAATCTTTAATCCGTGCTTCAAAACCTTTCAACCATTCATAGTTCTTTTTAGTTGTTTCGGCATCCGCTGACACAATGTGATCTAAATCATCTACGCTCAAAGTAACTTCATCAGCAACTGCGTTCTTCATTACCTCATCACGCATTTGGTAACGAGCTAATTGTGCTTCTGCTTCTTTGGCTTTCTTCTGTGCTTGCTGAGCATCGTATTCCGCCTTTTCCTGTGCTGTCATGTGCTCATAACGCTTTGCCTGATTCTGCCCATCTTGGAACTTCTTCAAGGCCTCCTCAACTGCTTTATCAATGTCAGCTTGCGTAAACGTAGCAGACTGACTTTGGCTTGCAGAAGCGCTAGAACTTTGGCTAGCTGATGTTGAGGCAGATGTAGATACAGAGCCGCTAGTACTTAACATTGTTGATCCAGAATTTGAAACTGAAGTGCTTGTACTCTGACTTTCTGCAAAAAATTGTAAATTCAACGGAAGTCGTTTCCCTAATGTTTTCATGTGCATCCTCCTTTAATTCAGCTTTTATGGTCTTCAGTGTTTGGACCAAACAAAAAGCACTAATCAAATGACTAGTGCTTAATCGTCGTCTTCTTCGTCTGTATCATCATAGCTGTGGGTACGAATTGGAATAATCGTACAACGACAGTACGGATGGCTATCAAGTCCTGGAATTGGAGCTGATATCTTATCGTATGGATTGCTTCGCTGAATGCTGGCGCATAGTTTACAACAACCTGGCTCGGTAATCCATTTAACTTGTTTAATCTCTGGCTTGTACTTGTAAGCTTTGGTCTTGCGTCGATTAATCTGAATCGATGAGTAGGTTCGTACATAACCTTTAGCAGAATTAACTAGCTGGCCAATCCGATCAGCAATAGACTTGTTCGGTCGCTTCTCTTTGTTGGAAAAGTGAACTGCCAGCAAGGTTCCAAGTGCAATCTGGGTTAATCCGGCACGTAAACTGTTGTTAAAAGTAATCTCAACATTGTTTCTTATACCATCAGAAGCCAGCCAAAAATTGTCTTGCCAGTCGTCACCATCGTCTAAGTTTCGAAGTATAGCAACCTGGGCAGATGTTAAATTAAGCTCTTGACGTAAATCTTCAATGGCTTCGTCATTGTCAGAGTTTAGCCGACTTCCAATGGTGGTTATTTGCTGATTGGTAAGGTTCAACAATCCTAACCCAATAATGGCATTGATTAGATTAGTCTTATTAATACCTGCCTGTGCAGATAGTACCTTGGCTCGGTCTTGTGCTTCCTGTTCCCAGCTGGTAATGTTCATCCGTTTGAGAACGTCCCTCCATTGCTGAATGTCCCACTGGTTAACTTGTTGAGACGTCTGGGAAACAGATAAGCCATTGTCATCAGCATAACGCTGATAGAAAGCCATTAAATGGTAACGGATGAAATCCATTGTTACTTCAAACTGGTTATCAATTGTACTGTCTGTCTGCTTATCTTGATTAATCAAATTGTTGATACGTGCCTGAGCTCGTGCTTCACTATCCATTACTCATCACCGCTTTGGCTGTCATCTCGGGGTTCCATCAGTCCTTGAACTGCCTGCTGTCCTTCTTGTTGCTCGTCCTTGAAGTCTTTAACAGCCTGTTCTGGATCATCAATAAACGGAATCTGGCGGTACAGAACATCAAGTGGCAACTTGCCAAAGCCAGCATTCAACAAGCTAATCACATCTTGCGTGTTCGTTGGAACGTTCTGAGTGAACTGGAACGACAACTGCGACCAGGCATCAGAACTAACGCTTGGATTCAAAGCGAACACACATTGGAACACTTGCCGAAGTGAGGCCGTGAACTTCAGCGACTTGGCTTTAGCCATGTTCTGCATTGGCTTAAACTTCATCTGCAACGCCACACCGGTAACGTTACCGGAGAAGCTACTGTCGTTCATATTAGTGATTCCAGCAATATTGTAAATAGATGAAACTAACCGGTCAATCAAGTGTTCTTGCGTTTCATCGGCGCTCGGCTTTTGTAAGAACCCAACGTCTGGTTGGCCGTTAGCTTGATTACCTTTAACGTTAATCAAACGACTATCTCGAAGTTTTTCTAATGATTTCTCATCAAGGTTAACGTTAATCATTTTCATATAGGCATCAGCAAAATAGTCTACGTCGTTAGCTTTCTCACTCATCGCTTTATCAAGAGCATCAATCAAGCTGAGAATGTCAGCACATAAAGCTAACCTATCTGAGTTCTCTAGAAATTCAATGACAGGAATGGTCTGATATGGATTAAGAATTGAGGAATCTAATCGCAAGCCGTTCAATCCGGTACCATCCTGAACAAATGTTCTAATGTAGGTATCATCGTACAATGTAATGATTTCCTGACCTTGATTGTTATACGAAAACTGAACTGCATACTTGGGTTTGCGAGACTGCGTGTTTTCGTAGATTAAGAACGTATTAATCGGATCGCAATTGGTAACGCATGTATTACCATCAATATCTTGATAAACCAATAAATAAGAGTGCCCAAATTCTGAGCACTCTTTTGATACTTCTAATAAAATGTCTTCAAAGTTGTTTTGCTGCGTCCACTCAGAAATAAGCTGGTCAACGTTATCTTCTGGACTATCAATCTTAACTCGGTTACCGATAAAGAAACCGTTGAAATCAATAACAGCCTTGCGGGGGAAGTTAACGATAATTCGGTTATCAGGCTTGTAAGCGTCCTTTGCAGGTTTGTCTAGGATTGCTTTGTGATAACCACGATAGTAACTTTTCATATTGCTGTAATTGTTTTGCTGATTGTTTTCGTAATGGCTAACAATCGAAAGCAAGTCAGGTTCATTAATTTCTTGATCGTAAGGATATAGAAACTGTCCTGTGTCAGTAATAGTAAAGTTACCAAGGTTCGTAATCTGTCCGATTGGAGCTTCAACTTCAATTGGCAT